>NZ_JAVRDU010000001.1:2750000-2752500 GCF_031846015.1 Novosphingobium sp. MMS21-SN21R
AGCGCCCTATTCAGACTCGCTTTCGCTGCGCCTACACCTAACGGCTTAAGCTTGCTTGGTAGACTAAGTCACTGACCCATTATGCAAGAGGTACGCTGTCACCCCCTAAAGAGGCTCCAACTGATTGTAAGCATTCGGTTTCAGGTACTGTTTCACTCCCCTCATCGGGGTGCTTTTCACCTTTCCCTCACGGTACTGGTTCGCTATCGGTCACATACGAGTATTTAGGCTTGGAGGGTGGTCCCCCCATGTTCAGACAGGATTTCACGTGTCCCGCCCTACTCGAGTCCTCATCCATCACTTTCGCATACGGGGCTGTCACCCGCTATGGCCTGCCTTTCCAGACAGTTCTGCTAGTTGAAGATGAGGCACTGGCCTGGTCCGCGTTCGCTCGCCACTACTAACGGAATCTCGGTTGATGTCTTTTCCTCCAGGTACTGAGATGTTTCAGTTCCCCGGGTTCGCTTCACCAAGGCTATTTTATTCACCTCGGTGATACCTTATCCACCTCACTCATTATTCGATCGCTCGAACAACGAGAGAAATGGTGAAGGTGGGTTTCCCCATTCGGAAATCGCCGGATCAAAGCCTGCTCACGGCTCCCCGACGCTTATCGCAGCGTGCCACGTCCTTCATCGCCTGTATGTGCCAAGGCATCCACCAAATGCTCTTACCTCACGCTTGAGAATCCACACCATCAACGACAACCTTGCATGAGCCGCGTTGTTTCCAGGCGTGGACGATAATCTCAGCCAGATTGTTACATCTGTAAGTGACACATCAATCCGCACGACACAGAAAACCTTGCGGTCCTGCACCACGCAAACCAATGCACCACGGCATCGATTAAAAACCCATTCACAATGTCAAAGAAGCAGCAGGATCACTCCCGCCTTACCGGCCTTACAGCCGGATACCTATGTCTTCATCCCTGGAGTTCGTATTTGGCTATACGCTGCCTCGCCTCACGGTGAGCTATCCCACCACCCGATGCCGCAAAGCGGCAAAGATGGTGGAGCCTATCGGGATCGAACCGATGACCCCCTGCTTGCAAAGCAGGTGCTCTCCCAGCTGAGCTAAGGCCCCGTAAAGGGTAAACCAAAACAAATGCTGCGCCTCGCTACGCCGTCAGTCGCGGCAAAGCCGCGCCCTATGGCGCAGCCTTTCCGCGCTGGCCGATCTTGTCGCTCGTGCAATCAGCTTCGCTAACTGCTGCGGCGACTGCGATTTGGTGGGCCGAGCAAGAGTTGAACTTGCGACCTCACGCTTATCAGGCGTGCGCTCTAACCACCTGAGCTACCGGCCCCACCTCGCCCTCACAGGGCCATAAGGCCGCGGGCGGCGTGAGCCTGCTCAGGCTGATGCCAATCAGGCGCAATCCGTAAACGGACGCGCCAGTGGCATTCTCCAGTGATGAAGGGACATGAGGACGACGGCAATGTTCTGTAGAAGGATTGGAAGCCCTTCTGCCTACAAGAAGCAGCGCTTTCCGATCGATCCTTAGAAAGGAGGTGATCCAGCCGCAGGTTCCCCTACGGCTACCTTGTTACGACTTCACCCCAGTCGCTAAGCCCACCGTGGTCGCCTGCCTCTCATTGCTGAGTTAGCGCAACGCCTTCGGGTGAACCCAACTCCCATGGTGTGACGGGCGGTGTGTACAAGGCCTGGGAACGTATTCACCGCGGCATGCTGATCCGCGATTACTAGCGATTCCGCCTTCATGCTCTCGAGTTGCAGAGAACAATCCGAACTGAGACGGCTTTTGGAGATTAGCTCACACTCGCGTGCTTGCTGCCCACTGTCACCGCCATTGTAGCACGTGTGTAGCCCAGCGTGTAAGGGCCATGAGGACTTGACGTCATCCCCACCTTCCTCCGGCTTATCACCGGCGGTTTCCTTAGAGTGCCCAACTTAATGATGGCAACTAAGGACGAGGGTTGCGCTCGTTGCGGGACTTAACCCAACATCTCACGACACGAGCTGACGACAGCCATGCAGCACCTGTCACCGCGTCCCCGAAGGGAACTCCAAATCTCTCTGGATAGCGCGGGATGTCAAACGCTGGTAAGGTTCTGCGCGTTGCTTCGAATTAAACCACATGCTCCACCGCTTGTGCAGGCCCCCGTCAATTCCTTTGAGTTTTAATCTTGCGACCGTACTCCCCAGGCGGATAACTTAATGCGTTAGCTGCGCCACCCAAACACCAAGTGTCCGGACAGCTAGTTATCATCGTTTACGGCGTGGACTACCAGGGTATCTAATCCTGTTTGCTCCCCACGCTTTCGTACCTCAGCGTCAATACTTGTCCAGTCAGTCGCCTTCGCCACTGGTGTTCTTCCGAATATCTACGAATTTCACCTCTACACTCGGAATTCCACTGACCTCTCCAAGATTCTAGTTATCTAGTTTCAAAGGCCGTTCCGGGGTTGAGCCCCGGGCTTTCACCTCTGACTTGAATAACCGCCTACGCACGCTTTACGCCCAGTAATTCCGAACAACG
>NZ_JAVRDU010000002.1 GCF_031846015.1 Novosphingobium sp. MMS21-SN21R
AAAGGCGGTTGACGACGAATGGCGTGAACCGATCCGCAAGGCAGACATTGCCATCACGGAATTACGTGACCGCCAGACGCCCTACAAGACCGCCAAGCAGGCAGCGAAGGATGAAGCCGCCCGCAAGGTGCGCGAGGAAGCAGATGCCCGCCAGAAAGCCGCACAAGCCGCTTTGCACAGCGATGATCTGGACGAACGCTATCAGGCAGAAGCGGAACTCAAGACCGCTGGCAAACTGGCAAGTGTGGCAAACAAGATCGAACGCGCGCCTACCGGCCTTCGGACGTTCTGGCAGGCTGAAATTACCGATCCGCGCGAAGCCTTGAAGCACTACCTCAAGGCCAGCCCCGAGGCGTTCCATGTGATGCTCCAGGAACTTGCCGACAAGGACGCCCGGTCCCCCGCCACCCGCCGCGATATTCCCGGCGTGACCTTCACCGAATGCAAGAGGGCCGCATGACTGATACGATGCACCTTTGGAACAAGGTTTCCAAGACCAACCCGGACAACACGAAGAAGGTCAACCAGCGCGGCGGCTTCACCAGCATTTGCGCTCAATCGCAGATCATGGAAGCGACCCGCGCATTCGGTCCAATCGGTCAAGGTTGGGGCTACATCGCAGAAGCGCCCATCTTCCACGATAACCTTGTGCTGGTCCGCGTCACGCTTTGGCATGGCGACCGGGAAAACACGTTCGGGCCGGTCATTGGCGGTGCGGAATGGAAGGTCAAGGAACGTCTCGACAGTGACGCGCCGAAGAAGGCCACCACCGATGCGATTACGAAATTGCTCTCGCAATTAGGCTTCAACGCCGACGTATTCCTCGGCCTGTATGACGACAGCAAATACGTTGCGCAGGTGACGCGCGAGTTTGCGCCCGAGCCAGAACCCAAGGCCGAACTGCCTACCGGCCCGATCAACGACAAAACCCGCGATTGGGTTTCTGACCAGCTTCACAAAAAGCAGATCGAACCGGGCGAACTGTGCCGCGCGTTCGAAGTCACCAGCCTCAAGGCCCTCACTTACGAACAGATCAACGCAGTCAAAGACTGGCTGTCTAACTACCGAAAGGCCGCATAAATGCTTATCCTCACACTGGCTGGAAACACCGGCAAGGACGCCGAGTTCAAGACTACGCAGGACGGCAAGGAATTTTGCTCATTCAGCGTTGGCGTCTCGACCGGCTACGGCGACCGCAAGGCCACCACATGGGTTGACGTGACCAAGTGGGGCAAAGGTGCCGAAGGGCTGTCCCGCATTCTCCGCAAGGGCAGCAAGGTCACCGTGTCGGGTGAAATGTCCACACGCGAGCATAACGGCAAGACCTACATTCAGTGCCGCGCCGATCATGTCAGCATTCAGGGCGCGCCGCAGGGCGGTGATCGCCGGGAGCCAGACGGTTCGCAGGGCCATGCAGGTGGGTTCGCTGGAGACGATCTGGACGATTCGATCCCATTCGTCAGCAATCGCGGCATTTTCTAACCCCACCACACAAAGGACAAGACCATGAGCGATGACCGCCTCCGCCTTTTGATCGAACGCGCCGAACGCCTTGAAGAAGAAAAGAAGGGCATTGCCGAAGACCTTAAAGGCGTTTTCGATGAAGCCAAGGCCACCGGCTACGATGCCAAGATTATGAAGCAGATCATGCGCCTGCGAGCCATGAAGCCCGACGACCGGCGCGAAATGGAAGCCGTGCTGGAAGTCTACAAGACTGCGGTCGGGCTGGACTGAACCATGGGCTGGTCACCGAACCACAAGCGCATCAAGGAACGCTACAACCCGATCCCCAACACGGCGGAACGGGCCTTTGAGGCGCACTTGCGTGACCAGCCCTGTTTTGGTTGCGGTGGACGCTCCCACGTTTGCCACCACACCCGGCTTGAGTTCGATGGCAAGGCCCGCCGCCGTGAACACCGCTGGCAAATGCCGCTCTGCAACGCCTGCCATTTGGACTGCCACAAGGTGCGCGAAGCCGTCTGGCTGGAAAGCATCGGCAAGCGCCCAGAACAGGCCATCGCCTACATGAACGTCCAGTGGGGACTAAGCCAAAGGAAAGCGGCGTGAGCATCGAAAAAGCACCCCTCTATTTTGAAGCCCGCCTTGGAATGCTCAAGCCTGCCAATCGTGCAGCCGAGGAAGCGATGCGCGACATCAAGGGCCGCGTGCGCGTCGAAGTCAAGGGCGGCATTGCCAACCAGCGCCGTCGCGGCCTGTATTGGGTTTGTGCCGGGGTGGTCGTGGAATTGCTCAACCAGTCACACGGCCTGACGCTGGACGAAACCGACCTGCACGACCTGACGCGCGACAAGCTGCGCATGTTCGATGAAATCCGCCTTCCAAGCGGGGACACCCTGCGCAAGCGGCACAGCACCAGCAACCGGGCGATGAATGAAGCCGAACGCGCCGCCTTCACAGATCGAGCCTTGGCGCTCTGGTCAACATGGGCAGGCGTGGACGTAACGACGTTGCGCACCGAAGCGGAAAGGCTCGCGGCATGACCTACGAGGCATGGGAGACGCTGGCCGATGTTGCCGAGACGGCGCGCGGGTTTGAGGGGGTGGGGGGATGACACCCCGCGTCCTCATCGGCTGCGAACGCTCCGGCGTCATGCGCCGCGCTTTCCTCGCCCTCGGCTTCGATGCCTGGTCCTGCGATACCGAACCCGCAGACGACGGCAGCAACCGCCATATCCGCGATGATCTGCGTAACCACCTCAACGCCGGATGGGACTTGCTCGCCGTGATGCACCCGCCCTGCACCGTGCTTTGCAACTCGGGCGGGCGCTGGCTCTACATCGGTGGCAAGAAGGTGAACGGGCGCGATGAGGCGCGCTGGTCCGAACTGGACGCCGCCGCCGGCTTCTATCGCACGTGCCGCAATGCACCGATCGAGCGCAAGGCCATCGAGAACCCCGTCATGCACGAACACGCAATCCGCCTGACAGGACGCGGGCGCACGCAATTCGTGCAGCCGTGGTGGTTCGGGGAGCCGTTCTTCAAGGCTACAGGGTTCGAGTTGATCGGCCTGCCAGACCTTCGCCCGACGAACCGGCTTGTCCCGCCAGCGAAAGGCACCGACGAACACAAGTCATGGAGCCGCGTGCACCGGATGCCACCGGGGCCGGAGCGCGCGCGGTTGCGTAGCGAGACGTTCCCCGGCGTTGCAGCCGCCTGTGCTGCGCAATGGGGCGCTGTGCTGGGGATGCCCGAACAGATGGAGTTGTTTGCAGCATGAGTGCACCGGCCCGCTTCAAGCAATCCGACTTGCGCCGTGCGGTCAAGGCCGTCGAAGGGCTTGGCTATGAGGAAGTCCGCGTTGCTATCGGGATCGACGGAAAACTGGAAATCACCGTTCGCAAGCATATGAACGACGATGACATGGGGCAGGAACTCGACTGATGAACCGTCGCAAGTGGCTCCCTGAAAACGTGACCGAGTGGAAGGACCGCCACGGCAAGAAGCGCTATCGCTTCCGTAAAAAGGGACTGCCTGATTATCATTTCAAGAACGCGCCGGGTTCGCCGGACTTCCTGACGGAACTCTATGCCGCACAGAAGGCCGAGACGCCCCCTGTGGAGCAGTTCGCGCCGTTCACCTATGATGCACTGGCGCAAAGCTTCTATGGCACCGTGGCGTGGATCGAGATGGCCGAGAGCAGCAAGAAGACCTATCGCAGCATCATCGAGCGGTTCCGCGCCAAGAACGGCACGAAAGACGCGCGCAAGGTGACCGCCGCAAATGTGGCAAAGCGAATCGCTGATATGGCCGACAAGCCCGCCGCTGCCAACAATCTGCGCAAGACGCTTTCACGCCTGCACCGCCATGCGATCCTCTTGGGCTGGCGCACGGACAATCCCGTAGAAGTCACCCAGGCATTCAAGAAGAAGGGTGAAGGCTTCCACTGCTGGACCGATGCCGAACTGGCTGCGTTCGATGCTCGCTGGCCTATCGGGACGCGCGAGAGGCTGGCAAAGGAACTGTTGCTCGGCACTGCGCTGCGCAAGTCCGATGTCCTCACGGTCGGCAAAGGCAACCGCAAGGGCGACCGCCTGATCCTGTCGCACACCAAGAACGACAGCGACACGGACATCAGGATGAGCGCCGCCATGATCGCGGCAATCGATGCGTGCCCGACCAAGGGGCCAACCTACATCGAGACGATGTATGGCGAGCCTTACACCCCGACAGGCTTCTACAATTGGTTCAAGCGCGCCTGCGTCAAGGCTGGCATTCCGAATTGCTCCCCGCATGGCCTTCGCAAGGCAATCAGCCGAATCATGGCAGAGCATGGCGCGAGCGTTCTTGAAGGCCGCGCCGTGACCGGACACAAGACCGACAAGGAGTTCATGCGCTACGCCGAACAGGCCAACAAAGCCAAGATGGCCGATAGCGCGATGGCGAACCTTTCAAATTGGTTCGCCATTGAGGCCACCGAATCAGAGGAAAAACCTAAGTGATTGCTGGCATTAGCAAAAAACTAGTGGTGGACAGGGCTGGATTCAGCTATTCTAGCCGCGTCAATGAGTTAGCGATGGCGAACCTGTGTTTCCGGCCTACGGAAAACCGCCGCGTCCCGAACTCGATGGCAAACCATTTCGGGCTAGAAAGAGACGCCAATCTCTCCCCAGCCCTGACCACAAACGCGAAGGAACCGCGCCATGGATGATCTGAATATCGCGCCCGAGATGGGCGAGCGCAACCCCATAGAACTAAGGTTCGTCAACAGCGACGCGGCACCGAAAGTCGCGGCGGTTCGCTGCGACGCGGCCAGCATTGCGGCGATCATGGCTTGGTATGGGGCTTACTACGCTGGCGACCGATACGCCGTTTACGCGGACGGCGAGAAGCTAACCAAGGACAAGAACGGGGAGTTGGTCGCATGATCCCCCTTGAAAAAGCGTTAACCGCGACCCCCGATGTTTCGGGCGTTTCGTCCGATCACACCGGGGCAGCATCTTCGGTTTCGGGCAATGGCTTGGAATGTGGCGGGGGAGCGGGTGGGCGCATCGTGGCCGCGCCAATCGCGTTTGAGGACGCTTCGGAGTTCGTGCGCCAACTGCATCGGCACCATACCCCGCCGCAGGGTCACAAATTCAGCATCGCCGCCATGATTGCTGACAGGCTGGTGGGCGTGGTCATCGTGGGCCGTCCAGTTGCTCGCCGCCGCGACGATGGCATGACCTTGGAAGTCACCCGGCTTTGCACAGACGGCACGCCGAACGCATGCTCATTTCTCTACGGTGCAGCTGCTCGGGCTGCGTTCGCGCTCGGGTATCGCCGTATCGGAACATACATTCTCAA
Organism: Novosphingobium sp. MMS21-SN21R; assembly: GCF_031846015.1. Taxonomy (GTDB): domain Bacteria; phylum Pseudomonadota; class Alphaproteobacteria; order Sphingomonadales; family Sphingomonadaceae; genus Novosphingobium. The sequence continues at coordinate 5,304 of NZ_JAVRDU010000002.1, forward strand.
GCGAGAGCCAGGAACGTCACTGGTCGCTGCTGGCTGGAAGATGATCGCAGAGACGCCGGGTAAGTCGTGGAGCGTGCCGAGCCGCCCGCGTGCCGACAAGCATCCCATCGAGCCTAAACTCCTGTTTGAAAGGACCGCCGCATGACCACAAAAATCGACACCTCAAGTGAAGAGGTTCGGACCTACGTTTACGGCGATGGCGCGGAGTATAGCGTCCCCGATCCAATGACTGTTTTTGTGCTGGAAAGCGGATCGCATCGTGTCGTTGACCGGGACGGTTGGGTGCATCGCCCCGAAAAGGGCTGGATTGCCATCAAGTGGAAGCCGCTCAACGGCCAACCGGCGTTCGTCGCATGAAACCCTCACCAACGGAGGCCAAGATGCCTAACCCCACACATACGCCGGGAGAGTTGAAGGCTTGTCCTATATGTCGTGATGATCCTCTTATCCGGAATCGTGGCGGCGCTTGGGGCGTTAACTGCGCGGGAAGTGACCCGAGCCATTTGATTTGGGTTTATGGAGCCACCGAAGCCGAGGCCATCACCGCCTGGAACACCCGCACGGTAGATACCGAACTGCTTGAGGCGTTGAAGGCTCTGGTCGAGATTGTTGACGATCAACTTTGCGGCGACTTCCCCGAACCACTGCAAGCCGCCCGATCAGCCATCACCAAAGCGGAGGCAGGGTCGTGAGTGAGGGGCGGAACCGACAAGCGAAGGCTTTTCATAAGCAGCGCAAAGCCAAGGCGCGGGCGAAGCACCAGGCTGAATATCGGTCATGGGTGGACCGGAAAAAGCGCCAAGATAAACCTCGCCCGGTAATCAGTCCGATGGGTGGTTCGGTCCTGTCATTGGCCGCGATGGAAACGCTTATTGAGCGGTGGGATCGCCAAGACAGCCTGCGTTATGGCTTTCCTATTTATTCGGAGCAACCCAAATGATCTACATCCAATTCACCCCGACGGCATCCGCGCAGAGCATGAGCCTTTCGACGGCGGAGTCGCTTATGGCGAGGTCGGGGAGCCGGTTGCTTGGATGTATGCAGTTGATGGTGAAGTCTGGCTGGAACTGGAGCGCGATGACGACCTATGCGCATACGAGCAGACCCCGACCGAAACCCCGCTATACCCCGGCGCATCAGCAAACAACGAACTGGTGGATGCGGCGCGCGCTGTTCTCAGCGAACTTGAGCGCAGGGGCCATGACGGATGGATGACCGGCTGCGTGCATGGTGACGATTATGATCGCCTTTCCGCTCTCCTTACCCGCGTGAAAGGTGACGATCATGGGAAATGATGGGCGTCCCGATCCTGACGACTACGACGACATTGATGATGGCTGTTACGAATGCGGCGGCGAAGGCTTCGTATCTGATTGCGTCGAGGAATGGGCGTGCGTCGATCCTGAATACGGATGCGACTACTGCACCCGGCGATGCTCGCTCTGTAATTCCCCCAAGCCTGCCAGCCCGGTTCATGCGCCCGCCACCCCAAAGGAGCCACCCCATGTCTGATGTAAAGCCTATGCGGTGCGAGACTTGCCGGTGGTTCTACGCTGAGCGGGGAGAATGCCGCCGCCGTGCTCCGATCTTCAACGATGCTTGTGGCAGCATCTTTCCGCAGAACATTCAGCCGTCCGACTACTGCGGAGAGCATCAGCCCCACACCCCGGAGATAACCAATGGATAGCATCGAAGACATTATGAAGGGGCTGAGCGACACGCAGAAACGCGCCATGTTGTGCGCTTCAAACGGAGTAATCCCGTCACTTTACCCAACGGGTTTGCGTATCGCGACGACGACATTTCGCGCGCTTCATCGGCATGGCCTTACGGAACACTGGCCGCCGCGACTTACCCCTATCGGCCTTCGCGTCCGCGCTCACCTCATCCAGGAACCCAAGCCATGACCGATGAACAGCCCGAGCAGTGGGCGGAAGATTTCGCACAAGCACTGCATGGCGCTGGATTACTGACCGGCCCAGCATCACTGGATATTGTCGCACTCTACGCCCAGCGCGCCTTTGCAGAGCGCGAGGAGCATGCGCGGGCTGAACGCCGGAACATCATCAGCCACGCAACCATGGGCAGCACTACCGGCGAAGGTTTGTCCGTGAATGATGTCTGCGTCGAGATTAGCCGCCAGCGGAACAAACTCTATCAGGCAGGAAAAGCCTCAGCTGAGGCGGAACTGGTGGGGGCAATCAAGTGGGCCGGTGAAGTCGCACCGCCGGTCGATCACAATGGCTGCGTCACCGTAGATATGACGCTTGAGCAGCTTAACGCCATGCGGACGCTCGCTGGCTTCCGCGCCCTAAAATCCCGCGAGGCTGGTCATGGATAACATTGTCTTCCGCTACTTTGTGAAAAACCCCGCACCGATCTTGCAAATTGAACGGCTCCGAAAGCCTCCATGTAAGTTTGTGCCTGTGCGATGCGGCAATGCAGGCGGATTCTTTTGGGGCCGTTGGCGAGTGACTTGGCGCAGACCCTTTTCCAAGGTTTGGGCATTCGACGGCAATCACTGGGTTCCAGCCTATACGCTCAAACAGGCCAAGGATGCCGGTCATGGATAAGTGCGAGACTTGCCGGTGGTGGGGCGGACGGGTTTCAGGTCGCGTCTACGATCCGGGACCGTGCCGACGCTATCCGCCTCTTCGCCTAGGTCCGACCAGCTTTGAGCAATACCGCCCGGTCATGGCGATCAATGACTTTTGCGGCGAACACCTCCCCCACACCCCGAAGGACCGACCATGACCGACAAGACCGAACCGGAAGTGAGCCAGCGTGCGCGAGAAGCGGCTGATGCGATTTCACGCAGGCTGGTTGAATGGATGAACCAGAAAGGTGGTTACGGCCTAGCACGTTTCAGCCAGCATCTTGGAGATGACTGCGAGATGCGGCAAGCCTTCGCCCGTTTCGAGCGCGACATTCTCGCCACCCGCACGCCCGATCCGACGCCTGTTGCTACCATTATGGAATTGCCAATGGTGGCATTTATAGATCGCTTGCCTGTTCGCGATGATATGCTTGGTGAACAGACGATCCTGATCCACAATCCTAGCGCTACATGGGATATTGCATTTTTTGAGGCGAGTGAAGATTTCCCTGATCGCTGGATCGGCGGAGAACACTGGATTGATATTACTGGAATGTGGCCTGGAGTTACCGCGCAGGTGACGAGGTTCTACGCGCACCCGCCTGCCGTTCCTGACGATGGGCTGGTTGAGGCGCTGGAGCCGTTCGCAGCATTGGCCGAAGAAGCGCGCGAATCCGCGTCGGCATTGCAGAACGACCATGATGAATTTTTCGTCACACAGATCGGCGGTTACAATATCGGTAATCTGTCGCTTGCAGACTTCGAGCGAGCCGAATCCGCCCTCGCAGCCTATCGAGGTGAATCATGACCACCCCTGACCAAGCGCGGGCCATCGCCTATCGACCGGAGCCAAAGCCATGACCAACCCAATGGACCTTGCAAAGACGCTGGAAGGGCTGCTGTCCGCATACCGTAAGCCAGATAGCACGACCGCCGATGCTTTTGCGCTGCGGTCACATATGGTCGCTCACGCTGATGAGATCGTCGCGGCACTTCACCGCACCGGCCAACTGATCGTTGCGCAGGCGGGTGATGTGGAAGCGGATGCCGCCCGTTACCGCTGGCTCCGCGACCATAGCTGCCCACCGCACAACTTCTACATATCGGTGCCAGACGAGTTTCATGGCGTGCGCTACGCACCGAGCGAGGTTGATGCCTACATCGACGCAGCCCGCCAAGCCCTCGGAGACGAAGCATGACCACCGATCGCATAGATCAAGCATCGCCGGATGTGCGGGAGGTGTTGGATGCGGCTTACAGGAAGTTATTCCCGAGCCTGCGGTCCAAAGATCACACCTCAGAGGAATGTGCAGTCAGTGATTTGCACGCTTTCCGCTTTTACCGCTTCCTCGACGATGAAGCCTACACCGATGCCGCATTGATGTTGGTGCCGGAAGGGTGGGATAGCATCGAAATACGCCGCACAGACGATATGCTTTGGCACGTTGGCCTGGCTGGCAATGATATGCACCTTATGGCCGAAGACCCCGATGAGTTTTACGTCGATGCCGAGGATTGTGAACACCTTCCCCTCGCAATCTGTGAAGCAGCCCTCCGCGCGAAAGGACCGACGCAATGATCTGGTATCTCCTGTTCTGCACAAACAGCCTCACATGCCTACCAGCGCAGCCGATGCCATCGAAAGCCGCGTGCATTTTCATCGGGCGGAATTATGTCGCGCTTGCATTTCGCCAATCAGCGGTGTTTCGCTGCGTCGGGGTGAAGGACCGGGACATGAGTAGTGAGTTGACCAGCGTTTCAGCAGCCTGTGCAGCCAACGCCATGAACGCGGTGTCAGCCACCCCGGCAGCGGAACAGATCGCAGCGCTACAGGCCCAACTTGCCGGAATGACCCATCAACGCGACCACTACGCCGAGCAAGTGTCTCACTTGACGGTCAAACTATCTGTGGTCGAGGCCGAACTTGCCGAGGCGCGGGAAGTGCCGGGGCGGATCGTGGATTGGCTGAACAGCCAGCCCGAAACCCTGCACCATGACGACATCGCCACCGCCATCGAAGCCCGCGATTGGAGTAAGTGAGATGCGAGTAATCCGCGCCATATCGGCAGTCTTGCTGTTTTTTGGCATGACCACATTCATCGTCTCATTCATCGCTTGGGATTGGGTCCAGGTATCCGAATGGAAACCTTGGGGGAGAGGTTTGTTTGCGCTTGCATCCGGCACTGCTGCGTTTCTCGGTTGGGAATGGCCGAATAGGCCACGCTAGGGTTTCCCCATCCCGCTGGTAATTGGCTGACCCGACCACATCGGCAGACAGGTTGCAGCGGAACCCATGGCGGGGTATAAGCGCTATGCTGCGGCGACCCGAGAAGAACGGCAGAGCGTGATTTTGGTCGCGTGCAAACCGGCCCGGTGAAACTCCGGATAAGCCGCAGCAACAGTTTCCCGCTCTACATGGGCCACACCTAGCGCTAGGTGCCATGTATCGGGCTAGAAGTCCGGGCGATGGGTGAAGTTCCATTTCACCTGTCCCCGGCACCACAGGGCGGCGTATGGATTGGGGGAACCCGGTCGCGCCGCCCTTAGTTGTTCAAAACACCTCATCCGCCTTTGACGCAAGCCCGCCTGTCCTGCGGTCCAGTTCCTTGACCAGCGCGCGGTCTGCCTTGTCTGCGATGACTTCGGCGGCGGATTTACCCACCACCTTGCGAGCCAGTTTGCGGAACAGGGATTTAAGCATCGGGCCCATCCTCTTCGATGTGAACCGGATCGTCGGGCTTGCCAGAAGCCCCGCCACGATGTTGCGCGGTGAAGTAGAACGCCATCGCCAGCCCGATCAGGCCTTGCGTGATGATCGCCTGTGCCAGCATCTTGAACAGGTCGCTGTCGCCCAGCGCTGGCTTGAAATAGAGCATGACCAGCACGAGCAGCGAGAGGCCGAATATGCCGCCGCCTGCCACGGCGCGGGGGTCCGGGCGGTTCATGGATATTTCCCGAACGGCAATTGCCAGTGCGGGCCATCCTTGAACGAACGCCAGTCCCCACCCCATTCAATCGGGACACCAACGTCGGCAGCGGCCTGCTTGATAATCGGCGCAAGCTTGCGATAAAGCGGCCAATCCCACGAAACCTGCCCGCCGATCATGGGGGCAATGTCCACCGCGCGCGACTTGCCATCCTTGCCCGGAAGGTGGCGCGAGTTCATCGTTCTGGACGCGCCCTTCGCCACAAGTTCCCGCTGGCGTTCTACCGTGCGCAGGACTTCCAAAACGGTGAAGTCGAGGTCGGAGATTGCGGCCGCACGTTCGATCACTTTGGCGAGGTCCGGGTGCGCACCTGCGAGCCGATCCTTTGAGCGCTGCGAAAGTGTGATGCTCATACCGATTTCCCATCCAGTTTCGCGGCCATCACCGCCATTTCGTTTGGCATCTTGGGATCGACGGGGAATGCGGCTTTCATCCCCGTCGCGGTCAGACCGATCAACGCTTCAAGCCTCGCCGCCTTGGCCTCGCTTTCCGCGTGCTTACTCTGGCAATCGGCCAGTTCGCGCTCGACGGTCGTTACCCGTTTCGTCAGTTCATCGACGCGGGCTTCTAGCCGCTCCATCAGTCGCTGCGTGCCAGCATCCAGAGCAGCAGCGCGCTTATCCATTCGCCCCCCGAAGTATTCGAACGCCCACTTGAGCGTGAAGAAACCAGCGCCGCCACTGATGCCGAAGCCTGTTGCCGATGCGAGGTGATCGAGCCAATTCACTGCACTGGCGTCCGTCACGACAGTTTCGGCGCGACAAGCAGGCCCGGTTCCGAACCGCCGAAACCACCGCGATCATCGTAAAGCAGGCTGACAGGCGGGGTCGTTCCCGAACCCGGTGCGCCCGCGAGATAGGTCACGTTGTCCTCGGCGCCAGTTGCCCAAGTGCCGGACAACTTGACCAGTTCCACCGCCTGCCCACCCGATGCAATGCGGGCAATCGTGGTCGCGTCATTGGCGACGACAACCCCGCCCACATACCACTCGCTAAGCGCGTTCGCATCGCCGCCGCTGGCAACAGTCAGGTTCAAGCCGGAGCCGATGTAGGACAGTGGCACGGTAAGCACGGTTGAACTTGTCCGCGTGGCCGCACCTGCCCGGAATTGTGGCTCCCGGATCTGCGAACCACCGATGATGCCAGAAATGTAGGCCCCCATGCGCCGCCCGATGCGCGGGCCGCTATCATCGTTGTAGGTTTGGTGTGGCGAGGTCGAAACATCGAGGCGGTTGTCGTAATAGTGCCCGCCCCGGCGAACCCATGTGCGCGCGCTGTTCCACATGTCATCGGCAAACAGGCGCGCGTTGTCGATTAGCGAGCCTGTGTTGCCTGTATCGCGGCCCTTAGCGCAAACCATCATCGGCGGGTCAGCTACTTCACCCGTCACGCTTGGCAGAATGTAGGACTTGAGCAGGTTGCGCATCAGTTCGTATTTCGCAGCCAGCGAGGCCCGCATGGCCGAACCGCCGCTGCCATCGCTGATATTGGCGGTTGACCACCAGATGATGCCACACGAAAAGCCGTAGCGCAGCGAGTTGGTGCAGATGTCGTCCAGCGCTTCCCGAACGCCATAGCCGTCGAGATTGGCCGTCTTGTTGCTTGCGCCCGCTTCCTGCGTCTCCTGTTTGGGCTGCCATGTCAGCGTGCCCGAAGTGCTGGCAGGCGTGCCGGTGAACGTGATCGAGATAGTGGCCGAGCCTGTGCCGGTGCCCGCAACGTAAGTGATCGTCCCGCTCGAAACGCCTGTGCCGGAAAGCGTGCCTGCGCCGTCGTTCGTCTTTGTGTCGGTAATAACCACACCGCCGCCAAGATTGAGCGAGAACGTGCCGGGACGCACCTGATTGCGGAAGTTGGAGTTGACCTTCAAAGCCGCCGCGTCACCCGCCGAAAGCGTCGAGGCGAATGCCGCCTGAACAGCCGCATCAGTCAGGGTGATCGTGGCAGTATAAGGCCCACTGCCCGAGCCTGTCAGGGTAAGCGCCTGCGAGAACGTCACCTTGTCAAAGATGAAGTTGTCAACGGCATGGCCCGAACGCGCCACATTGATAAGTTCAATGCTGCGATTGCGGTCGGTAAGCACGCGGGCGAGAGTGGCATAACCGCCGTCGCCAAGCGTCCATCCACGGCCAAGAACACGGCGAGGGCGAGCCTTGGCAACCTTGCTCTTGCGCGTGCGGAAGGCGTTGGAGGCAATGCCGGTCAAGTCGGTTGTGGCAGCCCATGGCCCCGCTTCCGTGCCGAGCGCCGAAGTCTGCGAAAAGCCCGTCTGTGCCACAACAGGGGTAAAGTCCGTGCTGCTTGTCCAAGCTGCCGTGAACTGCAATTCGACTTCCGACTGGCCCGAGATAGGCGTCTTGATGTCAACCGTCATAACGTCGTATTCGTGGCAAACCCGCGTTGGGTCAGACACCGAGACGAATGAGCGGCGAAACGGCTTGGTCACCGGGATCGTTGCTGAAGTGATGAAATAGCCCGAGCCATCAGCCGTTGCCCGGACCTGTGCGCTGCTGGTCCCGTCGAGGTAGCGAACCCAGCACGCTACCTGCTCACCGGCATTGGCGTAGCCTTCAAACCACACCTTGCCCGTGGTCGCACCGATAGCAGCCGGGAAGACGTAATACTTGCCGAGGCGGTAGAAGCGCGGCTTGCCGCTTGGAATGAACCCGGTGACAGCCTCGAAGCCCGTCGCGCCAGAGATGATCGTGGCATTGCTACCGACCGCCGATGGAATGGTCGAGCCGGAAACCTGCGAATAGTCCATGGTGTTGTGATAGGCGAGCGTTGCCCCCGCCGCCGTTGCCAGCGTTGCAGCGGTGTAGGTGCCCGATGCGAGGCCCTGCAACTGCACGTTGGTAGGCGCGGCACCGTGGTAGACCATCATGCCAAGGCCAGCCCCGCCAAAGCCCTGCCGGTCCGCGCCGGAGCCGAGACAGCCAAACAGGTTGAACAGTGGCGCAGTGGGGCGCGTGCCCGAAATAGCCGTGCCGCCGTCAAGCGTCTGGACAACGCCCGT